>NZ_CP040631.1:0-8331 GCF_004115325.2 Bacteroides sp. PHL 2737
ATGGCAATAGTAAACAAAGACCTTATCCAAAGTTATATTATGACTACTGCAAAATATGACTTTAACGTGTACGAAAAGCGTATCATTTATCGTCTTGTAGAAATGGCTCAAGGAGAGCTGCAAGGTATAAAGTTCGCTGATAACTGTCAGAAGATAGAGCATGATCTTTTCAGTTGCGTAAATATAACCATGCCTATTGCCTGCCTGCTTAATGGAGAGGACGACAAAAATTATGCAAGAGTAAAAGAAGCCCTACAGTCGCTTCAGCGAAAGATCTTTGAGTATGAAGATGATGAAATCTGGCAAAGTATATCTATCATAGCCTTGCCTTATATACGAAAACGTTCTTCAGTCTTGTCCTTTCAGGTGCACCCACGTGTATGGGACTGCATACTTGATTTCTCCAAAGGCTTCAGAAAATACGAATTGAAAGCTGCCATGAGCTTTAAGAGCCAGTTTTCAATGCGCTTTTATGAGTTGCTGAGCAACCAGAAAACTCCTCTGATATACTCTATAGAACAGCTAAAGGAAATGTTTTGTGTGGCAGATAAGTATGAGCGAATAAATGATTTCATGCGCAAAGTAGTAGAAGCTGCAAAAAAAGAGCTTGATGAAGTCAGCCCTTATACCTTTGAGTACACACCGCTCAAAACAGGACGAAAGATAACGGCCATAAAGTTTTATCCGGTATATCAACCAGAACATCGTGATAGCGATCTGGAAAAACACGACCTTCAAAAACAGACAGCTTTAAGCTGGTCTTTGGCTCCTGAAGTAAGAAGCTATCTTAAAAACTCGATTGAATTTTCAGATAAAGAGATTAAGAACAACCTGGATTTGTTTATATCAGCACAAACCTTACTCCCGGATTTACTTAACGAGCTTGCCATCCTAAAAGGGAAATCAAGGGAAAAGAAGAACCCCAAAGGTTATATAATCAATGCCATCAAGGGAAAAATTAAAGATAGAAAGAAACTTTGAATCTGTAACAAAATCAAAAAGCAACGATATGAAAGAAGGAGATTTGATTTTGGTATCTGCTGAAGCCACAGGCTTAGGCAAGCCAATGGAAGCCGTTATAGACAAGATTGAAACATTCATGGGACAAACCCTTGTAACGGTCACTTACACGCAACCTGATGCCTTATCCGGCTTCGGAGGGTGCTTTGTGGATTCTCATATCACTTTAAGCGAAGAAAAGGCCAAGTAACCTGAATATATTTCAGGAATATTCAGTATATTTACAGCATATTCAATTAAAAAGAAGTATAAAATCAGCATATCAAGCATATTATAAGCATATTTATATCAATCGGTTAAGGTATGACAGATAAAGTAACCATACAACCCAAAAGTAAGCCGGAAAAGACTACAATCTCAATAAGCGGAGAAACATCTGAACGGCTGGAGATATACTGCCGGGCAAACGGCATATTACGGAAAGAGTTCGTTTCTCTCGCCCTGGAATACTTTGAACGCACAGGTTTCGACCTGAAGAGTAACGCACTTGATTACTCCCCCTTGGAAAAGATCATCGGAGAATTGAATGAAGTAAAAGCGACCATGCAGACAAGCAATGAAGGAACAGAAGCGATTCGCCAACTACTACAGGCAGTCCGGGAACAGACCGCAAAACAGCTTCCTGCTCCAGAACTTATCGCAAAGGCAGCAGAAGAAAAGGTACGTGCTGAAATGAAGTCTGAAGAACAGGTTAAAGAGCTCCAGGTTCTTCAGGAAGAAAACGACCGATTGCGTAACGAAATCAAAGCCCTTCAGGAGTATAAGGAAAAGGCTCACCGAGAACTTTGCCGGGTACGTGATGAACAGAAAACTTTCGGGAAAATAAAAGTAAATACAGAGTTATAAAATATCAATTATGAAAAAGAACGAATTTAGAAAGGAATTGGTACTGATTTTAGTACTATTATGCACAACTATCGCATATGCACAAAAGAATGATTCGTCATTTATGGTTGCTCCTGCTGATAGCACAAAGGACATAAGCCTAACTCAAAGAGTTGATTCTCTTGAGCATGAATTATCATATATAAAATTATCGTATGAATTATATACACTTAACAACGATTTGTCTATATTTAATAACGATATAGGTGTCAGAACTAATGCAATACAAATAAATATCTATACACACAATTTTGATTATAAATTATACAAAGCATACAAAGACAATTACGAAGCAACCAAAGACAAACTACTATCATATCAAGATTTAATTGAAACAAAGAAAACTTATTTCTGGCTTAAAATTATTACATATCCTTATACTGAGGTTGAGAAGAAACTGCTATTGTCAAGTTATATGACAATTGATAAAGGATATTCCCAATTAGAGTCTTCATTAAAGCTCATGAAAATATGTCTTGATATGTACAAAGATTCTTTATAGAGTTATTCTTATTGACACAAAGAACCATACTCTCAGCTATAAAATTACATACCCATTCCAAAACCCCGGCTTCTTTCCCTGGGCTGGTCGAGTTCTTCCTCCTGTTGCTTCTTCCGCTGCGGTGCCTGATTGATTTCCGGAACTTGGGATATACTGTTTCCCTGTTGTTGGCTCTCTTCACGGCCTTGTTCCTGGTGCGGTGGCTCCGGAACTTATAGTCCAAGCAACAGAAGCAAAGGCGAAGGCAGAAAGTCTGGCTACAGAACGTGCCAAAGACCTTCAGCTCCTTCAGGAAGAGAACAACCGATTACGTAACGAAATCAAAATTCTTCAGGAATATAAGGAAAAAGCACACCGGGAACTTTGCCGGGTGCGTGACGAACAGAAAACGATAGGGAAAATAAAAGTAAATACAGAACTGTAACAGCCAGTCGGGTAGAAAATAGGTAGAAAAACGGCATGGTAAACGATTGGAACTTTGGCTCTTTTTTATAACTTTGTGGCTAACTATGGAGTACATTCCCATAGGACATATGTTAATAAATAAATAAATTCTATTAGGGCAAGTCTTTTTCCTCTTTCCCTCAGTCGGTGAGGACTGATAACCCCTTTTAGCTTTTATTTTATTGTTGTATTAGTATTTCAGTCTGTGAAGATATGAGGAAATACATGGGGGCAAGAGTGCCCCTTTTTTTTGGCAAATAAAAATGGCGACCGAAACCAGCCGCCATGTCCCATGCATTTCCGCAATGGGCTTGCCAGAGCCTACGCTTGAGTTCTACAAATATAAGCAATTCCGTTTTCTTCTGCAATTATAACGGCACAATACCGGGACAGTTTTGAGCAACTGGCTCCTGTAACTTTTTCCGGATATCTGCAAATTTGTTTTGTGAACGGCAAAAATTCTTTGTGAACAGCACTAAGTCCATACTCTCAGAATAAAGAAGTGATTTAAACTTTTTGTTTTCGTGAAATTTTCTTCAATAACAAGACTGCAAATGCCAAGTAATTCCAAGACATCCAACTTGAAACAGTTGTATCGAACCGGTTCAGTAGCGTCCTGAAACTGTCCATCCAAGCGTTGGTTCGTTCGATGGAATACCTTTCAGCATATAGTTCATCATCAACAAAGATGTCATCGGCATTTTCTCTCCGTTTATTGATGCAGATGTTTGCGATGATCTCTTTTTCACCCAGGAAACCACGTAAGACATCACAATCGAATCCGGCATCGGCATTGAGGAAAAGACCATCAACCCGGATATGGGATTTCTCAAGGTCGTTGAACATGTCACCGATGACCTTTTCTATGTCATGTACGTCATGGTGTTCGCCAGATTTCGGAGAAGACATGGCAATCGGAAGTCCTTGCCTGTCTGTCAGGTAGAGTGCGTTGGTCGTCTTCCGTTTCTTCCGTCCCTGGTATCCGACTTCTTCACCGCCACGGAGTGCAGCCGTGTGGCTCCCGTCCAAATCCACGCTGGACATGTCCAACTTATGGCGGTGTTTGTCAAGCAACCTGACCCACATGGATTTCCACTCGCCCGACTTGCTCCATTTGTTGTAATGATGATACACGGCACCATAGCTCAGTACCTTGCCGCTAAACAGGGCTTCCACAGGAAGGAACGCCCATTGACAACCGGTCTTCAACTTGTACAAGATGGCGTTTACCACCTCTATGAGACAACTTTGAGTGGCATAACCACGTTTTGCCTTGGAAAGATGAGGCAATATTTCATTTTTTATCGTATCTTTGTCGAGCATAGTGTACATTGGACTTTCACTATATATGAGTTTGGTCACCATAATATAGGGAACAATTCAATTTGTACGCTGTGCTTTAACATTTTGATACGATTTTAAGAGAATGAAATAAGTTTAAATCACTTCATTGTTTAATACTAAAGATCAGTAATATGTTCAGAGAAATGCGTCGTAAACGACAGTTGTTGCCACAAGAAGAGAGCGTGGCAATTCTTGAAAAAATGACAAACGGGACTTTAGCTCTCCACGGAGATAATGGCTATCCTTATGCCGTTCCTCTCAGTTATTTTTATGCTGATGGCAAAATCTATTTTCATTGCGCCAAGATAGGGCATAAGGTGGACGCTATTATGCAAAACAATAAAGTATCGTTTTGCGTTGTGGAACAAGACAATATTAAACCTGCCGAATTCACGACCTACTTTCGAAGTGTGATAGTCTTTGGAAAGGCCTATATTTTAACCGACGAAACAGAAAAACGTATGGCTATGACTTTGCTGGTGAATAAATATTCTTTCGGTGAGCCAGGTTTGTCTGATGAAATAGCCAAAAGCATCAACCATCTACTGATGGTAAAGATCGATATCGAACACATGACGGGCAAGGAGGCCATCGATTTGGTTAGAGAGAAAGAAAAGTTTTGTACTTCAGAGAAAACCTCTTGAAAAAACGATTTAGATGAGTACGTCGAGAGATTTAAGGAAAAGAGTATTTTTCTGTACTCACTAACCCTGCGGGTAACCGCATAAGACTTTATACCGACTAATATGTACCGATAAAAATATGGCTGCAAGTTATTTCATTTGCAGCTATATTTTTGCTCGTAATCAATAAGAAACGACAAAAAGCATTACCTTTGTAAAATGATTCAAGAGGGCTTCAAATTTTACAAGTCTTGCAAGGAGTTACAACCTTACGTCAGGTATTATTGGGTATTCAAAAGCAATCAACCGCTGAATACCCTTACTTTTCCGATTGGCTGTCCTCAAATCATTTTCCACAAACAAACACCGCTTTACATCCCAGAATTGAAAACTGCTCAATCAGAATTTACTATTAGTGGTCAGGTAAATTATCCTTCCCATTTATATGCGAATGGTAATGTAGAAATGATTGTAGTTGTATTCCAGCCATATACCCTAAAAGCATTCTTGAACTTGCCCATATCTTTATTGCACAATCAGAAAATCACATACCCATTCCAAAACCCCGGCTTCTTTTCCTGGGCTGGTCGATTTCTTCCTCCTGTTGTTTCTTTCTCTGCGGTGCCTGGTTGATATCCGGAACTTGGGATATACTGTTTCCCTGTTGTTGGCTCTCTTCACGGCCTTGTTCCTGGTGCAGTTCCTGAAGATCCCGGCTCCATTCGGCCTTCATCTTCTCAAGCCGTTCATGGTTCACACGTTCCGCCCATTCCTTTTTCTGGAAGATTTCTTTCGGGCTTCCGTTCTTCATGGTATTGAGATAGTCGAATGTCTGTTCCGGAGCCCGGTCATACCCTGTGCGCTTATCAAATGAGGTTTCACACTTTCGGAAAAAATCTGTTCTGTCAAAACCGCCCTTCACGTTTCCGCAGTTCTTCTTCCCGGTGTGGTTGGTCTTTGGGCTTAGCTTCCTGGTGTTGCTCCTGTCCTTCCGGCTGACAATGATATGTGCGTGCATGTCGTACCGGTCGGCTCCCTTCCTCTCGAAATGGATTTTTCCGTAATACTCGATATCCTCTTTGTTCAGACCTTTTCCGAACCCTTCCGCATAGTGCTGCATCACATCATCACGGACATACTTTCTCATGGCTTCAGCCTGTTCCTTCTCTGTCTTGCCCATTTTCTCCAGCTCCCGGCTGGAAGGGCTTACCGTGATCACATAGAACTTCGCATCGTTCCGGCTTAATTTTGCCTTGTTGTTGTCTATTTTGAAGGTTACTTCCTGTGCGCTTATGTAGTCACGTGAGTTATTGAAAAACGGCTGCACTTCCTGGCCGTTCTTCATGCGCTCCAGATCCTCATGCTGGAGGTAGGTCGTTACTCCTGTGCAGCTCCCTGTATTGGCATAGGTTCCGGAACCGCCACCCTGAATCTTTATGTTCATAGTCCCCTCCTTTCCTTTTCCCTCTCATAGACCTTGTTTATATCATCGAGCAGCCCGGTCTTTCCTTTTGCATCGAGGAAGGAAACAATATGCTTATAGGCTTTAATCTGTGCCGTTTCGCTGGCTTCTATCCGCTTGAAGATAATATCCTGGTTCTTCCTGATAGTTGAATCGGAATCCCGCACCGCCCTTTCTGTCCGGCCTATGGCCTTGCCGTTGTTGTCGGAACTGTTGATAATCTCGGCAAGCAGTTCCTTGTTCTCCTTCAGGAACCGCCTGAACTTTTCTTCCGAAAGTAAGGATGAAAGGCTTATGGTTATCTGTGTGCTGGCTCCGGCCAGAGCTTCACAAGCCGGACGCACAAGATCCGTTTCCTGTTTCTTCAGGAATGCGAACACCTGATCCATGCGCTTGATAAGTTTCTGCATTTCCTGTGCTGGGCTTTCATGCTCGACCGGGTTTATACCGTACTTCTCAAAGTAGTTTATAGCATGTGTAAGGAACTCCATTTTTGACACATTGTTTGCCTTGGCCAGACGGTCAAGTTTAGTAAAAGTAGTACGTTCTACTGCTACCGTTGTTTTGCTGTCTTTTTCCATGATATTATAAGGCTTATTATAATGAATTAATATACTAACTTATTGGTTTACAAGATAGTATATTTATTCATTATAACCAAATTATATTAGTATAATTTTCTAAATAACTGATTTACATCTAAAAACTCCGTAGGGCAAGAGGAAAAAACAGGGCTTGCCCGGTTTCCTCTTGCTGTTCTATCGAACACCCTCCCCAGCGCGAAATTAGCAAAGGGGACGGGGAGAGATAGAACCTATCCCACACACGTAAACACACACGAAAACCGCACGCCCGGTACACAACAGAAATACCCAACAAAACCGCACAACAGAACGTGTCCGGAACACCACAAAAACTCATCGGTCGGGGAGCGCCGCACGGCAAGGGGGTGTACCAACACTCCCGACGAGTGCAGCCGTTTGCTTGGATATATGATATAAGTTATTTTGATTCTGTCACAAATTCAAAAGGATTGCAGTATGTGCCGTTTCGGAACTTACTGCAATCCTTCATTTGTCGTCATAATGCCCCCAGGCTGAAATGATAAACACAATTACGGTAGTCTCGTTGACCATATACCTGATACGGTTCTTCTTGTCCAGCTGCCTTGACCAGACACCCTCCAGGTATCTCAACTGTTCCGGATGCCCTGTACCCGTGTACGGGTGTTCCCGGAGTTCATCAAGCAGCTTCTCCAGCTTCCTGAAAAGCTGCGGAGAGGATTTTCTCATCAACAGGACATGTTTTACCGCTTCTTTGGAAAATTCTATCTCATACATTGCCTTCGCCCTCTATACGGTTAAGAAAATCATCCAGAGACTCGTTTTTAGCCATTCTGAAGGTATTTCCGTTTCGGATATCTTCAATACCTCTCTGGATGGCCGCAAGTTCTTCCTTTGAAGGGAAATCACCTTCTCTGACTGCACACACCATAATAGGGGCTGCATTGCGTCTGGAGACCAGGATCGTTTCCGTCTCTGCCATTTCGAAGTATTTCTTCTGGTTGGCACGAAATTCGCGTGTTGTAACAATCTGCATAGTTCTAATATATTGGTTTACACTGCAAAAATAGGGATAAAAACCAATAAAACAAAAGTTTTGTGTACTTATTTGTGTACACGCGCGGAAAGTTCGTTCCTCAAAGAACGCTGCGCTGGCCTTTGCTTTGCTTTCACAAACATTCAAAAAGTCGTTTTTCACGGATTTGAAGGTCTGGAAGCCACATTCCGGCTAAAATTTTATGACTTGTTTTTAAGCATTACTTGTTATATGCTTATCGACTTCCGAAAAACATGCTTTAACAATCTGATAAACAGTAAATTACAAGCAACAACAAGAATCCAACTACGACTTTTTGAATACTAACTACGACTTTTCGAATACTATTTCAAAGTTTAACTACGACTTTTTGAATACTAATCACACAATCTACGACTTTTATTTGTTAAAGTCGTTTTTAATACTTATATTTGCACAAAACACTGATAATT
>NZ_CP040632.1:0-5595 GCF_004115325.2 Bacteroides sp. PHL 2737
AGCCATTGACAGGGTTCTCGGTGAAAATGGAAAAAAGTTGTTTTTCCTTTTGTTATTGTTATAACTTTACATATATTTGTATCGTGATAATCAATTATAAAGTTATAACATTATGGTAACGAATATTATTCAGATTGGAAACAGCAAGGGGATAATACTTCCTTCCGAAGTATTGAAACAGTTGCGTTTGTCCTTGAAATCGGCTGTGAGCATTTCTTTGGACGGGAACAATATTGTGATAAAGGCACAACCACGGCAGGGATGGGCGGAAGCTGCCAAACGTGCCCATGAGAATGGGGATGATGAGTTGCTTATCCCTGATGTGTTTGAGGATGAAAAGTTTGAGGATTGGACATGGTAGAACAGTATGAAGTGTATTGGGTAGAGTTAGACCCTACCCGTGGGGGTGAAATGGCAAAGACACGGCCATGTGTAGTTGTCACTCCTTCAGATTTGAATATGTACCTTACAACAGTAGTCATTGTTCCGATAACCTCAACGATAAGAAATTATCCTTACCGGGTTCTGTGTTCTGTAGCCGGGCGTGAAGGAGAGATAGCCACTGATCAAATTCGCACGGTGGATAAAAGCCGGCTGAAAAGAAAGATTGGAGATTTGAATTTCAGTGAGATAAAAAGGTTACGTGAAGTGTTTCAGCAAATGTTCTGTGAATAATGGAAAGTACGGAAAGAAAAATGCAAATAAGACATTATGAAACCAACTGACTACATCGAATGGGATAACCTGAAGGATATTCCATTCTTCCTCTGTCAAGTAGTCGAGGACAGAGAAAAACAAGATTTGGATATTTACTATTTGGGCAAACGTGTCTTGCACGATTACTACCATGTGGGGCACTATTTGCGGACTGCCGTTATCTTGTTCCGCAGGGTAAAGAGCCGCACAGCAGACTGGGTAAACCTGCGTAACCTTTGGACGCTGCGCAACTGTGTGCGTGAGAACTACAATCACGGCATAGGAATGAACGACCTTATTTTTGGGGAGAATTTCGATGGAGATAATCTCGATACGCTTACACCACTTACAAAGAAACGCTTTGATTTTTTGTGTAAGCGGATTAAGGAACTTGACCCATATGCAACTATTTAACACTCCATTGAGTGAAGGCAGGGCTTGTCTTTGTGTGCTCCCCCTTTGGGGGACGGGAGGGGGATAAGAAAAAAAATACCACCGGAGATGTCGGATATCCGTCAATTCACTCCGGTGTTTTTTTTGCAACTCTCCCGTATCGCTCGGCAAGGGTTGTCTTTGTGTACGGCAAAGATAGTTTTTTTTTCCGGAAGTATCTTTGTCTGTTGTGGATTTAGTAGTGTATTTGTGTCAGAATTGCGCAGCCGGGGGAATGGGGGCGAGCCCCCATACTAGATAAACTAGAAAGTTTCGTGGTAAATGCTTTTTGACTTGTTATATGTAGGTTTTTTGAATGATGTTTGGCGGTTTGGAATGAATTACCTACTTTTGGGCTGAGAAAAAACGAAAGCCCGAAGGCAGTAACCAACGGGCTTTGTATTTTAAGAATTAGCAATCGTTTGTGTTCGTTCTTGGCGGGGCGGATACCAAACGAAAGCCACATCAAAATTTCATATGTGCAAAGATAGAACAAATATAACCAACTGCAAAGAAAGTCCGTTAAAAAACGGTTCTGATAGTCTTAAAAAAAAGGCTAAAGTAAAAATCATATCCCATAATTTTACTCGAAAACTTTCGGAAAAGAATCCGGATAGTAAGCTGATGAAAGCATATATGGATGCCCATGTGTGTTCAAATGTTTATACTGTGCAGGGAGGTAAGGCGCATTCCCATTATTGTCATCGGGCTTTTTGTCCTATCTGTCAGCGTATTCAAACGGCACAAAATGTAAAGAAGTTCCTTCCGGTTATGAAGTATTTGGCTTCGGAAGGCAGAGAGTTTTATTTTGTGACGCTTACCTTGCAAAATTGTGTAACCGATGATGCAAGGGTATTGCGAGATTTCATGCGTAGATGTAACCGGATGTGGGCTGATGGTATAAGGACGAAACACAAGTTTCGTTCACTTGGTATTTCGGGGGTGATTAAGAAGGAGTGTACCTATCATGTAGTAAAAAAGGATTTGTTTTCGTTCCATTATCATTTTCATATTATTGTTGATTCATTGGAAGCTGCAAAATATGTAGTAGCCCAATGGAAGAAATTGCATGGCAGTACGGTTGCTGATGCCCGTTTTCAGAAATATAAGAAGATAGAGGATTTTGAAAATGCAGCGATAGAGGTTTTTAAGTATGCTTCAAAGGCTTCTGTCTCAAAATCGAAAGGTCGTGACGGTAAAAAAAAGATTCAGATAAATTATAAGGCTTTGGATATGATTTATACTGCCATGCATGGGATGCAGCGCATGAGTAGTTTCGGACAGTTCCGCACCATGATCGGAGATGAAGCGTTGAATGATTTTAGAGATGAGGATTTGGTTCTTAATATTGAGGGATTGAATGTTGAAGATGGTTGTTATACTTGGTATATGTCTGTGAAAGATAAGGTGGCTGATTGGTATAATATGGAAACTGGGGAGGCATTGTGTTGTTATAAGGTCACCCGGAAGGATGAACTTTTGCAGGATATTTATTTAGATGAGGATATTTTTCCTAATAGTGGGTAGTTGTTAGTTTGTTGTATTGTTTTCTTGGTATGGTGTGAGTTCTATGTATTCTCTATTCATGAAAGGATCGCCAAATTTTCCACTTCTGTCATAGAAGGAAAATTTGTTTTTAGTAAGCTCGTCTATGTCCCAGTAATGTTCTCCACCAAAATAAATGGTACTGAAACTTGGATCACCGAATGACCATTGTCCGTAGATATTGGCTTCTTTTTTATTTCCTTGTTTGTCGATTTCTATATTTGTACGGGTATATGTTCCGTTTTTATTGAATTTGTATGTACCTTGCCAGACACTGCCGTTTTCGTCTGTTGTTTTTTTACCAGCCCATGTAATATCACAAATTAATGAGATTATGCTTTCTTCTCCATGGTTGTAGTATCCTTGTTTTTCAACACATCCGGTGTTTGAAATAAGAAAAAGTGATACTGTTGAAATAAGTAAAGAGATATGTATTATTCTATTCATAGTTAAATATTTAATATTCAATGCAAAAATAGGAGAAATTTTATATTTTTGGGCGAAACCTTTATTTATTAACTTTAAAAAAGGAGGATTTATGAAAAAAGTAATGTTTATGTTCATCAGTCTACTGACTGTTTTGGGTGTTTGTTCGTGTAATGATAATGAAGTAATAGAACCTGTGGTTAGTGATTCTGTATCTGATATGGAGGTCTTATCTCGTTTTGTTGATGTAAATGAGATTACAAATGAATACTATTTCAATGAGAATAAGAAAACGAGGGCGTTGTCTTATGTAACAGGTTCGGATTGGCAGGATTTAGAAAAAGTTAGTCCTTTGAGTATTGAGAAATATAAGAATAACCTGCAGGTTTTAAATGCTCAAGTGGCAAGTGCTATTTCAAATCCTAATACCGCTTATGTTGTTTTTTCTGTAAATGGAAAGACTTTGGTTAAAAAGGTGAAGGAGGATGCTAATTTTGATTTTTCAGTATTTAGGGATGTTGTAACGGAAACGAGGGCTGTTCTCCCTTCTTTGAGTATTAATGGAGGTTCTCAAAGCACTACCGGAGTTTTTTACGATTCCAGTCGTACTTTAAAGATGCAAGTTGATTTGAATGCTTCAATACAGAATAATTATTATTTCTTTGAAGTATTAAATCCTAATGCTAAACCAAGTCCGGATGATAATATAACGACACCTGAAAGTGTTGCTTTTAGTGGAACTGGACCGTTATGGAGTAACACTTTCACTTGGACTTCGTATTGGGATGCAAATGTACCTGGTCAAGGTTTTAAATGGGAGTTTAAAGGAAAAGGTACTACTCCTTCTTTTGGTTTTATAGCTAATTGCACCTTTAGTCGTTAAAAAATGAACGGGATTTAATTTGAATTGCACTTCTCAAAAAAGAGAAGTGCAATTCTTTTTAGTGTCTTTCTATCGGTGTAGCCAGTTACCGTTATCTAAAGTCTTTTGTAGTGTATTCCAAAGTTCTTTAAGAAAGTTTTTAAAGTGGATGTTATTTAGCCAAATTGTAGTAATACCATTCTGACTTTTGGAGATATCTATTTTCACGTTTTTAACTTGGTATGATTTTCTCTTGTCTTTATCGTAAAGGTTTCCAGTGTAGTATATTTCCTTTCCAATAAGAAGTTGTCGGATATCTTTATTTTGTATTCCCATAGTTTGGAGTTCCTCTATATTTTCCTGTGCATTTTCCATTTCCGGAAAAAGGTTAGTTATGGGTTTTAGTTTGGATGCTTCTGCCTTTATCTGTCTGTCGGTTGTTTCCTGTACCCTTCGCATCTCGATGTTGTTGGTTCTTAATTGTCCTTCTAAATTTTGATTCTTGAATGAGAGGTTATAATTTTCTTTTTTGAGGGTTTCAATTTCTTTGGCTTGTCGTTTTACTTCCCCTACATTAAAGACGCTTGTAACGGCATTAAATACGGTTTTTCCGGCTTTTGCGGCAGCTTCTTTGGCTTCGTTGATGTGTATGTCGGTTTTCATGCTGTTTAGCTCTTTTTGTGCCGTACTAAGTTTCTTTTGGACTGTGGTGATTTTCTCGGTTCCGGCAGTGTATGCCCTGTTTAGTTGCTCGATGTCTTTTTGAAGTTGTTCAGCTTTCTCTGTTTCCATTTTGTTTTTGTATTGCATGGCCGACAAGTGTTTCTTGTCTGAAGAAACTCCACGTTCCATGTTGAGACACTCTGCTGTTATAGTCTGCATCTCCGCCATGTCGTGTCTGTTCAGCTTTACAGTTTTTCCTGTATGGCCGTCCGTCCAGTCAAAGATCATGTGCGCATGATAGTTCGGTTTCCATGCTTCTTCCTTTCCGTCCCATACGTTTGCGCCTTCATCCTTATGGGTGTAGATTTGGAAGGCGTGCACTCCAAAGCGTTCTTCCAGTTTTTCGGCCAAGTCTTGAAGCTGCTGGATTGTGGTTTCCTCGCTGATTACTATTACCCCTTCCCGGATTGGGGTAGCTTTCTTCTGTAATCCTTGTCCGGTGGCTTCCTTGTATTTTTCCGTTATGTCCCGGTGTACTTCGGCAATGGAACATTCTACCCACTGTTCGTTGCGGTGTGTGAGTTCCGGACGGATGTAGTCGAGCTCCTTGCTTCTTAAGTTGTGACGTTCCGAGCTGCCTATATTGCAGGCTTCCACTCTGATACATGTCTTTGCCATATCTTTAGGTTTTAGGTGTGTATGTATGTTTAGAAGATGTGGCGTGAAACGTCACATCGCACGGGGTCGAGGGGACACCCCTCGCACACAACCCCTTTAGGGGTTATAGTGTGCTATAACCTTTTGCAAAGGTAAGCCTTCCGGACGGGATTTGCAAGCGCTCTGCCATGTGTTCCGGATGTGCTTGGGAACAGAAGCCGGACAAAAGGGAAAAGGACACAAGGCACAATAAAAAATCATCGGTCGGGGAGCGCTGCACGGCAAGGGGGTGCACCAACACTCCCGACGAGTGC
>NZ_CP040633.1:0-2750 GCF_004115325.2 Bacteroides sp. PHL 2737
TTGTTTTTATGGAAAATAATAGTTTACTTTGTGGAGAATAATATTTCCCAAAAACACATCAAAATGGAAAATAAAAAAGCAGTTAAGTTAACCGATTTTCAAAAGAACGAAGAAAATCCTTTTATGAAACAAGCTATAGAAGGTATTGAAAATCATGTTGTTAAAAAGTATAAGAGTAATAGTGGTGGCGATAAGAGAGCCGTAGTAGCTTTAGCCGACACTGAAACTGGAGAAGTGTTTAAGACTTCGTTTATCCGTCAAATAGAAGTAGATGAAGAACAATTCACTAAATTGTATCTTTCTAACTTTGCTGCATTCTTTGACCTATCACAAGCAGCTATTCGGGTTTTTGGTTACTTTATGACCTGCATGAAACCCAAAAATGATTTAATCATCTTCAATAGAAAAAAATGCCTAGAATATACCAAATACAAAACAGACAAAGCCGTTTATAAAGGACTTGCAGAACTTGTAAAAGCTGAAATCATAGCCCGAGGACCAGCCGATAATCTTTGGTTTATTAATCCTCTGATAGTATTCAATGGTGACCGAGTGACATTTGCTAAAACATACGTTCGGAAAAAGACTTTAGCTGCCCAAAAGAAAGAAGAAGCAGAGAAACGACAATTATCACTTGGCTTTGATGAACAGTAACACTCCATTGAGTGAAGCTGCCGTTTGGTCGCTCCCCCTTTGGGGGCGGGGGGGGATAGATAAAGTTCCTCTATGTAAAGTTATAATGGGGGATGAAAGGCAAGGTTCGCTAACCTTACCCCGATTGTTTATGCTTCCCAGCATTCAATCTATCCCCGTTTATGGGTTTCTCTTTCACCCTACAAAGATAACCTCATGGGGGAAAAATGTCCAAGAATATGGGGTAAAAACTATCAAGTCGGTAGAAAATAAGTATCTTTGAAGTACATTTTTAGTAGAGGTACTGGTATGCCTAGACGAAGCAGATAGGCAAAAATAAAGCCGCTGGAGATGTCGGATGTCCGTCAATTAACTCCAGCGGCTTGTATTTTGGTAACTCTCCCGTATCGGTCGGCTACCGTTTGGTCAGCAACAAAGGTAGTACTTTATTGTCGCAAATCCAAATGTTTTCCCCTTTATTTGTGCATTTACAGAACATTTGCTAACTTCGCACCTATGCAGTATGGTGATAGCACACTAGCACCCTAAAGGGTGCGTGTGTAAGGGGACAAGCCCCCTTAACCCCCTGTCAGCCGGCTGTCACCGGCTGTTATCGATTGTCACAAAAATGTTAACTTATGGGAGCAACAAGTATTCATGTACAAGCAGTGAAGCCGGGGAGTGAGATTCACAACTTTAGGGAAAAAGAGTTGGACTATGTTCGTCCCGAACTTAGTCATTTGAATGAAAGCTGGGTTGGAGATAGCATCTCCCATCGGCTGGAAAGTGCGAAACAAAGATATCTCGATACGGTTGGGCAGAAGATGCAGGCTAAAGCCGCACCCATACGAGAGGGAGTAATAGTAATCAAACAAGAAACCACCATGCAGGAACTCCAGCAGTTTGCCACGGTCTGCAAAGAACGTTTCGGTATCGAAGCATTTCAAATCCATATACACAAGGACGAAGGATACATGAACGCAAAGCAATGGACACCTAACCTTCATGCCCATGTAGTTTTCGATTGGACGCAGCCGAATGGGAAAAGTGTGCGTTTATCGCGTGATGACATGGCAGAACTCCAAACCATAGCATCTGAAACACTGGGCATGGAACGTGGCGTTTCTTCTGACCGCAAACACTTATCGGCTATGCAGTACAAGACCGAATGTGCGAAAGAACAGCTTCAGGAACTATCAAACGATATATCCAGTGCATTAGACAAACACAAGGACGTACAAAACCAGCTTCTTCAGCTTCAGAAAGAACTACGTTCCATTGAAACAAAGAAGAACGTCCAAAAACTCATTTCTAAGGCTTCAGAGAAGTTTTACGGCTTGATTGGAAAAACAGTCAACGATAGGGAAAAGGATGCCTTAAAAGCCAAAGTAAAGGCTTTAGAGGGGGAAAATGAACAGCTATCCGATAGACTGGGAAAGGCTATACTTGAAAAAGAGCAAAACGGCACAAAGGCATTCAAAGCCGAGAATGACAAGGAGTATTATAGACAACAAATGGACAACGCAAGGACAACCAGTAACCGATTAAGGACGGAGAACCAAGAACTAAAGACCGAAACCAAGGAATTGAAAAAAGAACTTGGTAAGATGAAAGACTTGTTCAATTCCGAACAACTGGAGGCTTTAAGGCATCATTTCCCAAACATATCAAAAGCTATGGAAGAGGGGAAAGACCTACTCAAGCAAATCACCAGAAGCAGAGGTTTCGGTATGGGTATGTAACCCCCCCCCGCCCCCAAAGGGGGAGCGACCAAACGGCAGCCTCTCTCAATGGAGTGTTACGTCGTTCGGATTCGGAAGAAATTTTGCAGGGTTCGGAAAACGGTTGTGTGCTTATTCTAAAAAAAGTTTATGGTGTGGCGCTCGTCGGGACGGGTGGTCCCGCCCCTTGCCGCTGGGCGCTCCCCGACCGATGATTTTTAAGTGACTGATTTTGTGCTGTTTTGGGGGTATATTAAGAATAGAAGAAATAGAATAAGTTAAGTACTTGATACACAATATAGGGCATTTTCCATATTGGAAATTCTCATTTTCCAATCTAGAAAATACTGATTTCCTAATATAATACTAAACAGGAAAATAATATTTCCCTTAATA